>NZ_JBSFHA010000007.1:182191-208965 GCF_053596855.1 Streptomyces sp. NPDC001617 | reverse complement strand
GGTCACGCCGATCTCGGCGCCGCGGTTCTCGAAGCAGAACCCGGCCGGGTGAACACGGGGCACGCCGCGTGGGACGGATGAGTCCTACGCTTTATGACATGACCGAACAAGCAGCTCCCTACATCTCCCACCCGCGGATCATCGTGCTCGGAGTGCAGCCGGGCACACCGCCGTTCCGGATCGTGGAGATCGACGGCGAAGTGGTCGGCGAGGCCAGGGCCATCACCGACGTCCTGGAGGCCGCCGCCGCGTTCGGCATCACCGTCCACGACCTGGACGACCCGGACGCGGTGCGCTGGGTGGGCGGCGACAAGTTCACCTGGAAGCTGCGCTAGCCGGGCGACTCAGCCGACCGTCCACTTCTGGTTGGGGCCGCCAGGCACTTGCCCAGCGCGCGCAGGGCGCCGTCCGCGCCGACGGTCCACTGCTGGCGGCGGTGCCGTTGCAGTCGTGGACGGTGCCGTCCACGGACCAGGTGATCGAGTCGGGGGCCCAGTCCACGGCGAAAGTGTGAAAGGCGTCGGTGAAGGCCTGGTCCGGCCAGTTGACCGGAGTGCCCAGCATCCAGAGGGCCGGCCAAGTGTCGTACCAGCATTGGTAGTTGGCCGGGTTCTCGCCCCGGGCGGTGATCACCGGATGGCCGACCTGCCGCTTCGAGGAGTCGACCGCGGCGCCGGCCGGCCCGTCGAAGGTGTCCGAGAAGGTCTCGGCACCCGCCTCGGGCGGGTCCGCCTGCGCCGCACCGGTCGCGACCGACGCGACCAGTACGGCGGACAGGGCGGCGAACAGACATCTGCGCGGCCTCTTGATTTAAGAAGTGAGATAAGGCGAGCGTCAATGACTTGGTGCAGGCCAGGAGGTGAAGTGAGTCGACTAGGCGCTCTTCGTCCACTTCGGCGTCCGCTTCGCCGGCTTCTTCGTGGACTCGCGCGGCACCCGTTCCTTGGCGTGCACCGCCCGGTACAGCCGCCGCCCCACCAGCACATAGCCGATCAGCGCGCCCGTGGTGTTGAGGATGACGTCGTCGATGTCGAAGGCGCGGCCCTCGACCAGCGCGCCCTGGGCGAACTCGACCAGCAGCATCACCGCGGCGGTCAGCAGCAGCACCCTCAGCAGCCCACGCGCCCGGGGCGCGACGACCGGCACCAGGATGCCGAAGGGGATGCCCAGCACCACGTTCCCGCCGATCTGCTTCACGGCGTCCCGCAGGCCCGGCTGGTCCAGATAGGCCCGCAGCGTGCTGCCCGGATGCAGATTGGTGTGCGCCATCGACACCGACGCGGGGGAGGGCTCCAGGGTCAGCTTGGCCAGCACCACGGCGAACGCCACCATGAACCCGAAGGCGCACAGCATCGCGAGCAGCCGGATCGGCATGGGCAGGACATGCCGCTCGCGGGGGGTCGGACGCGAGCTGCGACCGGCCTTCCCGGCCCTGCCGCTCTTCTCGTTCTTCTCGTTCTTCTCGGCTTTCCCCGCCTTCCCCGCCTTCCCTGTTTTCTCGGCTTTCCCCGTTTTCTCATTTTTGTCGGTTTTGTCAGTCTTCTCGGTCTTGGTCGTACGCAGGCGAAACGCTGAACGCGGTCGCAAGGCTGCACGGGCCATTCGGTCCTCCAGTCTTCAACTTCCCTGCGTTGTAAGCCGGTTACCCGCTCAGCCGCCGAGGATGCCGCCGTGGCGCCGTTCCGGTTGGCGCGGTGCGCTGTTTTCCTCCCCGCTGCGGGGGCACTCCGGGCGGTGAGAGGAGGTGGCGGCCCGTGAACCGGCGTACGGCACTCCTCGCCACGTCCGAGGTGCTGGCCTGGTGGGCCGCGCTCGCCCTGCTGTGGCTGGTCCTCATCAGCACGGTCGACACGCTGGAGCGCGTGGTCGGCGCGGCCGCCGCCGGCGTGGGCGCCCTCACCGCCGGAGCCGCGCGACGGGCGGTGACCGGACGGTGAACGGCTGGACGCCGGCCGTGACCGTCCTGCTCGGCGGCGGACTGGGCACGGCCGTGTGGGGCGTGGCCACCGGCCCGCTGCGGCGCCGGGTGGTCGCCCAGAACCTGTCCACCGCCCTCGCCTGCCCCGGTCTGCTGCTCCTCTCCCAGGCCTACGACCGCCCCTCCTACGTCGACCTGGGCCTCGTCCTCGCCCTGCTCGGCCCGGTCGGCACCCTGGTCTTCGCCCGGCTGCTCGCGGACGAGCTCGCCGCGGACCCGCCGCGCGCCCGGGGCCTGACCTGGGCCGTGGCCGGCCTGGGCGCGGTCGCCGTGATCGCGCTGTGCGTGGCCACCGGACCCGGGCGGGCCATGGTCAAACTGCTGGTGATCGGCGCACTGCTGATCAGCGGAAACCTTCTCGCCTCGCGCGCCCTGTCCGGCGGATTCCCGGGGGTGCGCCGTGGCTGACGCGTCGATCGCCGTCGCGCTGCTGCTGGCCGCGGCCGCGGCGACCCTGGCGGTCGCGACCCGCGACCCCGTGCGCCAGGCCCTCGTCCTCTCCGTCCTGGGCGTCGTCCATGAACATGCTGCCCTATCTGGTCGCCGCATGGGTCTTCCTGGTCGGCTGCTACGGCCTCGCCACCAGCCGCAACCTGATCCATGCCGTCGGCTGCCTCTCCGTCTGCCAGGCCGGCACCTACGTCCTGCTGCTCGCCGCGGCCCTCGCCGTCGGAGTGGCCCCGGGCTTCGCCGACGTGGTCGCGCACTCCGTCGGCGAAGCCGGGTCCGCCGGTGTGATCGACTCCGTGGGGTGGACCCCGGCCGGCATCCTGCTGGGCCTGCTGTCGACCCTGCTCGCCGTCGGACTCGCCGCCCTCGCCGTCACCCGCCCGAAGCTGCTCGCCGCCCCGGACCGGGCGCTGCCGCTGCGGCGCCTGCAGTCCGGGCACGTCGGGGACTATGTGACCTGGGTGCTGGTCGGCGCCGTCCTGCTCGGCGCACTCGCCCTGCCGGGAGTGCTGGGCACCTGATCAGCTGCCGTAGGAGACCTGCACCTCCTTGAAGCCGAGGGAGTGCAGCAGGCCTTCGAGCATGTCGGTGGTGTTCGTCTCGGCCCGCTTGGTCAGCCCGCTGTCCTTGGCGGCGTCGCCGATGTGCTTCACGGCGAGCTTCTGCACGGCCTGTTCGCTGTTCGGGTTGTCCGAGAAGAAGTCGCCGAGACGGTCGAGGAGACCGCGCTGTTTGGAGACCGCGTAGGAGCGGTCCGGGTCGAGGGCCGGCTTGCCGAGCGCCGCGTGCGGCAGCCGGAGGGCCGCGGACGTGCGGTCGCCGTTGACCGTCACGTCGTCCTTGCCGACCTTGCCCAGGTCGACATAGGCGTCCACGGTGCCCGCCCCGACGTACAGGACGCGGCTGCCGCGGATCGCGTCGGGCAGATACTTGGTGTCCTTCTCCAGGTCCACGACGACCTGGAAGTTGCCGGAGGCGGCGTCGTAACGGCTCATGTCCTGGATGGATTGGAGCAGTGCGGGGCCCGTGCGGTCGTGCGTCTGGGTGCCGAACAGGTCCTTGAGGCCCGGCAGCACGCTCAGCCGGATCCCGGCGAAGAACACCACGAGCACCAGCACGACGGCGCTCACCGCCTTCGCCCAGCCGGGCATGCGCCTGGACACGCGCCTGATGGGAGTCGTCATGGCGACGTTCCTCCTTCCTGACTACTTCAACGAATGCCCGCCAAATCCCTTGGCAGACCGCCTCGTTGGCCGAAAGATGCCTCTGGTGGGGGCAAGCGGGGCGCACTGGCGTGGGAGAACTGTCCGTACCGGCACGCCTGGAGTCCCGGACGAGTACAGACAGCACGTCCCGGTCCCGCTGCCCCATGCACCGCATCGACCTCCCCGATGCTCCTGGTGCCGAACCTGCTGGACGACCCGAACGGGATGGTCGACCCGGACGGCGAGCCGCACCAGCGGCTGCGCGGCACGGTGCGGCGGGCCTTCACGCCCCGCGCGATCTCCCGCCGGCGGCACTGGGTGGCCTCGGTCGTGGACGCGCTCCTCGACGCCTACGCGGGACAGAAGCAACCCGCCGACATCATCGAGGGGTTCACCCGCTAGTGAGGGCGCAGTTCCCGGTCTCCCGCAGGCCGTGACCACCACACCCCCTCACCGTGCGTCAGCCCCGGCAGCCGCAGCTCGACCTCGCGCACCCGCCGGGCGGGCAGCTCGCCGGTGACCAGCCAGGTGGTCGACCCACCCGTCGTGCCGGTGAACTCCGCTCCGAGCAAGGCGAGGTGGGCCGTGACCGGGGTGAGGGCGTCGAGCGGAACCTCCGTCTCGAAGGCATGACAAGGCTCGTACAGTCTGGTCCTCGCCTGCTCCAGGGCCCGGTGCAGCACGATCGGTGTCAGCCCGCGGAAGTGGGCGGCGGTGCTCATGACGGAGCTGAAGCCGGACCGGACCAGCGTGACCCGGTAGTCCGTCACCGGCGCACCGGACAGCCCGCTCAGCATGCTCATGTGCACGGAGTCCTCGACGGCCTGGTGGAAGGCGCGGGGGAGTGCGCCGAGTTCCGTGTCGTACGTGAACACCCCGCCGGAGCCACGCGGCCCCGGCTCGACCCGCAGCCCGATCGTCGCCCAGTAACGGGTGCCGAGGTGCCACGGCATCTCCGCGCAGGCCTCGCCCCGTCCGCGCGGACGCTCCAGGAACCGCACCCTCCCCGGCTCGAAGTCCGCCTCGATGCCGAAGTCCTGCGCGAGCGTCGCCGCGAGCACCTCCATCTGGACCTCGCCGTACAGGAGCAGGGTCGTGACACCTCCGGCGGCGGGCCGGGCGTGGATCAGCGGGTCCTGGTCGGCGAGCGTGAGGAGGGCCGTGCGGAGGGGCGCCGCGTGTTCGGGGCGGCGGGAGCGGACCAGCGTCTCCAGCGTCGGCGGGGCGAACTGTGGTGTGCGGTCGGAGGGGGGATCACCGAGCCGGTCGCCGACACGGACCGCGCCGATGCCGGTGATCGCCGCGATGTTCCCGGCGGTGAGGGTGACGTCGCGACCGATCACATCGAGGCGGTTCGCGCGTCCGGCGACCTCGGTGGTCCGGCCGTCGGCCTCGCGTCGCAGGAACGTCAGACGCTGACGGGGCGTCACCTCACCGTCGTACAACCGCAGATACGCGGTCCGTTCGCCGCCCGGTCCGGGCCTGACGGCGAACACCGTGCCGCGCGGTTCGCCGCTGCCGGTGGCCGGCGCGGGCGGGATCAGCCGGACCAGGCCCTCGACGAGCTCGGCGACGCCCTGGCCGCCGAGGGCCGAGCCGAAGTGGACGGGGTGGAAGGAGCCGTCGGCGGTGCGCTCGGCCAGTGCCTTGCGCAGGTCGTCCGGCGTCGGTTCGGGGCCGTCCACCAGCGCCGCGAGGATGTTTGGGTCCACCTCGGCGAGCGCCTCCGCCAGCTGCGGGTCCCCGGCCGGGCGGGGCGTCACGCGGGCGTCGGGCGTGCCGAGGGCCGTCACGTCCGCGAGCGGGGCGACACACGGGGTCAGCTTCCGTCGGATGTCGGCGAGCAGGGACTCGGAGCGGGCGCCCGCGCGGTCGACCTTGTTGACGAAGACCAGGGTGGGCAGACGCAGTCGCCGCAAGGTCCGCATCAGCACCCGCGTCTGCGCCTGCACGCCCTCCACGGCGGACAGCAGCAGCACCGCGCCGTCGAGGACCTCCAGGGCGCGCTCGACCTCGGCGATGAAGTCCGAGTGACCAGGGGTGTCGATGAGGTTGATCCGGGTGTCGCCGGCCGTGAAGGAGGCGACGGCCGAGCGGATGGTGATGCCGCGCTGCCGCTCGATCTCGCCGTCGTCCGTACGGGTGTCACCGGCGTCGACGCTGCCGAGCCGGTCGATCGCCCCGTGGTCGAACAGCAGCCGCTCGGTGAGGCTGGTCTTACCTGCGTCGACGTGGGCGAGAATGCCGATGTTCAGGGTGTGCATGCGGGGTCGAGTCCTCGGGAATCGCGGTCCGGAAGGGGCGCTGGGAGATTCCGAGGAGTCGGCGCATGAGGTCTCCTGAGGCGTGGGAACGCGGTCGCCGCCATGATGGCGCCGGACGGGGCGCATGGCGCAACCGAATTTCGGCGTCAGTAGCATGAGGCACCCGGTCATGATCATGCGAGGAGCGGATCGTGCGAGACATCTCCGTGTTCAGCGGCAGTGCCCACCCCGACCTGGCCGCCGAGGTCTGTGCCCATCTCGGCGTCCCGCTCAGCCCCACTCGTGTCAGCCGGTTCGCGAACGACTGCCTGGAAGTGCAGCTGGAGGCCAACTGCCGGGAACGGGACGTCTTCCTGATCCAGCCGCTGGTCCGGCCGGTCCAGGAGCACCTCGTCGAGCTGCTGCTGATGTGCGACGCGGCGCGCGGGGCGTCGGCGGCGCGGATCGCCGTCGTCATGCCCCACTACTCCTACGCCCGCTCCGACAAGAAGGACGCGCCCCGCATCTCGCTGGGCGGGCGGCTCGTCGCGGACCTCATGGTGGCGGCGGGTGCGAGCCGCGTCCTCACCATGACGCTGCACTCGCCGCAGGTGCACGGCTTCTTCTCGGTGCCGGTCGACCATCTGCACGCCCGGCGCGAACTCGCCGCGTACTTCCGGCAGTACGACCTGTCCCGCACCACCGTCGTCTCGCCGGACCTCGGCAACGCCAAGGAGGCGGCCGCGTTCGCGCGGATGCTCGGCGCGCAGGTGGCGGCGGGTGCCAAGCAGCGGTTCGCGGACGACCGGGTCTCCATCAGCTCGGTGATCGGCGAGGTCGCCGGCCGCGATGTCATCGTGCTCGACGACGAGATCGCCAAGGGCAGCACGGTCCTCGAACTCCTGGAGCGGCTGCGCGAGTTGGGTCCGCGCTCGATCCGGGTGGCGTGCACGCACGGTCTGTTCGCGGACGG
Organism: Streptomyces sp. NPDC001617; assembly: GCF_053596855.1. Lineage (NCBI taxonomy): Bacteria > Bacillati > Actinomycetota > Actinomycetes > Kitasatosporales > Streptomycetaceae > Streptomyces > Streptomyces sp. NPDC001617. Next base: position 202,116 of record NZ_JBSFHA010000007.1, on the reverse strand, counting down.
GGCGCTCAAGCGGATCGGCGAGCAGCCCGACGTACTGGAGATCGTGTGCACCAACACCGTGCCGGTCCGGGAGGAGGAGCGCACCGAGAAGCTGCGGGTCCTCTCCATCGCCCCGGCGCTCGCCGAGGCGGTACGCCGCATTCACAACGGTGAGTCCGTCAGCGCCCTGTTCGACGCGTCGCGAAGCGAATAGACATGAGGTAGCGAGCAACGCTCGGCATCACAGGGATGCTCAGGAGGGGTCGCAGTGGCGAAGGCGAAGTTCGAGCGGACCAAGCCGCACGTGAACATCGGGACCATCGGTCACATCGACCACGGGAAGACCACGCTCACGGCGGCCATCACCAAGGTGTTGCACGACAGGTTCCCCGACCTGAACCCGTTCACGCCGTTCGACCAGATCGACAAGGCTCCCGAGGAGCGGCAGCGCGGCATCACGATCTCGATCGCCCACGTCGAGTACCAGACCGAGCGCAGGCACTACGCGCATGTCGACTGCCCCGGCCACGCCGACTACATCAAGAACATGATCACGGGCGCGGCCCAGATGGACGGTGCGATCCTGGTCGTCGCCGCCACGGACGGCCCGATGCCGCAGACCAAGGAGCATGTCCTGCTGGCCCGGCAGGTGGGCGTGCCGTACATCGTCGTGGCCCTCAACAAGACCGACATGGTGGACGACGAGGAGATCCTGGAGCTCGTGGAGCTGGAGGTGCGCGAGCTGCTCACCGAGTACGAGTTCCCCGGCGACGACGTCCCGGTGGTCAAGGTCTCCGCGCTCAAGGCCCTGGAGGGCGACGAGCAGTGGGCCCAGTCGGTGCTCGACCTGCTCGACGCCGTGGACACGGCGGTCCCGGAACCCCAGCGGGACGTGGACAAGCCGTTCCTCATGCCGATCGAGGACGTCTTCACCATCACCGGCCGCGGCACGGTCGTCACCGGCCGTATCGAGCGCGGGGTGCTGCACGTCAACCACGAGGTCGAGATCATCGGCATCCACGAGACGAAGACCAGGACGACCGTCACCGGCATCGAGATGTTCCGCAAGCTGCTCGACGAGGGCCGGGCCGGAGAGAACGTCGGTCTGCTGCTGCGCGGCGTCAAGCGGGAGGACGTGGAGCGCGGGCAGGTCGTCATCAAGCCCGGCACGGTCACCCCGCACACCGAGTTCGAGGGGCAGGCGTACATCCTGTCCAAGGACGAGGGCGGCCGGCACACACCGTTCTTCGACAACTACCGCCCGCAGTTCTATTTCCGCACGACCGACGTCACGGGCGTGGTGACGCTGCCGAAGGGCACCGAGATGGTCATGCCGGGCGACAACACCAGCATGCATGTCGTGCTGATCCAGCCCATCGCCATGGAGGAGGGCCTGAAGTTCGCGATCCGCGAGGGCGGCCGGACGGTCGGGGCCGGCCAGGTGACGAAGATTCTCAGGTAGCGGGCGTCAAGCCAAGGGCGTCAGAAAAGTCCTCGAAGCGAGCCTCATAACGAGCCGGACGTGGCCTCTGGCTGGCCCAGGGCCGCGTCCAGCGTCGCGTGCGCGGGCAGCAGCCGGGCCAGCCCGGTGACCCGCATGATGCGCAGCGTGAGCGGGTGCGTGCACACCAGCCGCAGCTCCCCGCCCTGGTCCAGGACCCGCGCACGGGCCCGGTACAGCAGGCGCAGCCCGGAGCAGTCGAAGAAGTCGACGTGCCGGAGGTCGATCACCAGTCGGACGTCGGGGTGTGCCGTCACCCGGTCCAGACAGGGGGCGATCTCCATGGCGGCCGCGATGTCGATCTCGCCGCGGAACTCCAACACCATGTGGCCGCGGTCCTGCCGGACGCGCAGATGCCGGGTCGGCGGCGCAGGTTCCTGCTGCACGACGACATCGCCTCCCACCTGCTCCGTCCGTGGCGATCGCAGATCACCGGGGGCCGGGGTGACATCGTGCAGCGAGCGTACGAGTGCAGACGTGTCCCCGGGTCCCGAGTGAGCGCAAATCCGTTCCCCGCCCTGCAAGTTACCCTCGATGGAGTGAATTTGAGCATGTTCGATTGACATATGTCTTCGAATTGCGACACAGGTCGCTGAGGACTGCTCCCGGGGCGGGTGTGGCGGAGCTACGACAGTGCGTGCCATGCCTTGGTGAGTGCCTGCCGGAACTGCTCGGTCTGGTGTGCCGTGAGATCCCGGACCATCCGTTCCTCCAGCTCCCGCACCGGCTCCGCGTGCTGTTCGAGCAGTTCCCGGCCCGCCTCGGTCAGCAGGATCAGCAGCTCCCTGCGGCTCTGTGGATTGCGCTCCCGGCGTACCAGTCCGCGCCCCTCCAGTGACCGTACGAGATCGGCGATGGACTGCGCGGTGACGAACGAGTCCCGGGCGAGCTGGGCGGCCGACAGCCCGTCGTGGCGCTCCAGCACGGTGAGGGCCGTGTACTGCAGCGCCGTGATCCCGGACGGCCTGACCAGCTCGTCCAGGTGGGAACGGACGACGAGCTCCACCTGTTTCACCATATAGAGCAGAGACGGGGGCGCCTTGGTCGCCTGGGTGTCGAGCATGAATCCAGCGTAGACCATTGACAGGAAACCTGTCTGTAATGAAACTGCGGACCAACAGGAATCCTGTTAGTTGAAATCTTAGCGAAGAGGCTGAGGAGCGGTGATGACCACCTTCGAGATCGAACCCGGACGGCTGTTCATCGGGGGGCAGTGGCGCGACGCCGCCGACGGAGCGCGCACCGAGGTGGTCGACCCGTCCCGGGGCGCGGTCGTCACCACCGTCGCGGAGGCGGGCGCCGCCGACGTGGACGCCGCCGTGCACGCGGCACGGGAGGCCTTCGACAGCGGCACCTGGTCCGGGCTGAGCGGCCGTGAGCGCGGCCGGATCCTGCAGCGCGTCGCCGACCTGATCCGGGAGAACGCCGACGACATCGCCCGGCTGGAGAGCCTGGACGTCGGCAAGCCCATCTCGCTGTGTCACGCCGTCGACGTGATGAACGCGGCCAACGACTACGAGCACTTCGCCGCCCTCGCGCACTCCCTGGACGGCTCCGTCCGCGACACCCCCATGAACGCCCTCGCCTACGTCAAGCGCGAGCCGCTCGGCGTCGTCGCCGCGATCACGCCCTTCAACTTCCCGCTGATCCTCGCGGGTTCGAAGATCGGCCCGGCGCTCGCGGCCGGCAACACCGTGGTCCACAAGCCCGCCGACGAGACCCCGCTCAGCGCGCTCTACATGGCCCGCCTCTTCCAGAAGGCCGGCGTCCCCGACGGCGTGATCAACGTCGTCACCGGCACCGGCCCGGTGACCGGCGAGGCCCTCCTGCGCCACCGTGGCATCGACAAGGTCGCCTTCACCGGCTCCACCGCCATCGGCCGCCATGTGGCGAGCGTGGCCGGCGAGGCGCTCAAGCCCGTCACCATGGAGCTCGGCGGCAACGCGGCCCACATCGTCTTCGAGGACGCCGACCTGGAGAAGGCGGTCGGCGCGATCATCAAGGCGTTCGTCTTCAACACCGGCCAGTTCTGCATGGGGGGCCCGCGCCTGCTCGTGTCCCGCCCGGTCTACAGCACCCTGCTGGGCATCCTCGCCGACGCCGTGCCCGGCGTCCCGCTCGGTGACCCGCGCAACCCCGAGACCGTGGTCGGCCCGATGGCCGGGGAGAAGCATCTGAAGAAGGTCGAGGAGTACGTCGACCTCGCCCGCAAGGAGGGCGGCCGCATCGTCTGCGGCGGCGAGCGGCTCGACCTCGACGGTGGGTACTACTACAAGCCCACGGTCATCGCCGACCTCTCGAACGACTCCCGGGTCGTCCAGGAGGAGATCTTCGGCCCCGTCCTCACCGTGCAGCCCTTCGACACCGAGGACGAGGCGATCGAGCTCGCCAACTCCACGCCCTACGGCCTGGCTTCGGGCGTCCAGACCACCAACCTCGCCCGCGCCCACCGCATCGCCGACCGCCTCCAGGCCGGCATCGTCTGGATCAACGACTGGGCCATGCTCGACCCCGCGGTGCCCTTCGGCGGTGTCAAGGACTCCGGCTTCGGCCGCGAGTACGGCTCCGAGGGGCTCGCCGCCTACACCAAGGTCAAGTCCGTCGTCGTCTCGCTCGACTGAGCTCGGCTGATCCTCAACGCGCCCAAGAATCAAGGGAGTTCGTACGATGTCCATCACCACCCGCGCCGCGGTCGTCGAGTCCGGCGGAGCGCCCTTCACCCTCGCCGACGTCGAGCTCGACGAGCCAGGAGCGCACGAGGCGGTGGTCCGCATGGTGGCGACCGGCCTGTGCCACACCGACCTCGGTGTCGCGAGCGGAGGCCTGCCCTTCCCGCTGCCGGGCGTACTGGGCCACGAGGGCGCCGGCGTCGTCGAGGCCGTCGGCTCGGCCGTCACCGGCATCGCGCCCGGCGACCACGTCGTGCTGTCCTTCACCTCGTGCGGCGACTGCCGCAACTGCAACGGCGGTCACCCGGCCTACTGCGCCACCTGGCTGCCGCTGAACCTGATCGGCGGCCGGCGGGCCGATGGCACCAGCACCATCAGCCGGGACGGCGCGCCGCTCGGCGGCCACTTCTTCGGTCAGTCGTCGTTCGCCGAGCGGGCGTTGGTGGACGAGCGCAGCCTCGTCAAGGTCGACGCGGACGTCCCCCTGGAGTCGATCGCCCCACTGGGCTGCGGCGTCCAGACCGGGGTCGGCGCCGTGTGGAACGTACTGAAGCCGACCGCGGGCAGCACGATCGTCGTCCTCGGCGCCGGCGCCGTCGGTCTGTCCGCGGTCATGGCCGCCGCGCTGACCTCCGCCACGACCATCGTCGCCGTCGACCGCGTCGGCGAACGCCTCTCCCTGGCCCGGGAGTTGGGCGCCACCCACACCGTGAACTCGGGGCAGGAGGACCTCGGCCAGGCCCTCGCCGCGATCACGGGTGGCCAGGGCGCGGACGGCATCGTGGAGACCACGGGCAACGTCTCCGTCCTGCGCCAGGGCGTCGACGCGCTCGCCGCCCGCGGCACCCTGGTCGTCGTCGGTGCCCCGCCCTTCGGCACCGAAGTCGCCCTGGACGTCAACGGGTTGCTCGGCGGCAAGCAGGTCGTCGGCCTCACCCTGGGCGACGCCGAGACCCAGTCCTTCATCCCGTCCCTCGTTCAGCTGGTGAAGGACGGACGGCTGCCGCTGCACCGCCTGATCAGCACCTATCCGTTCGCGGACATCGACCAGGCGGTGCGGGACATGGGCGCGGGCAAGGCCATCAAGCCCGTGCTGACGTTCTGACTCAGTCGACCGTCAGGACCAGCTTCCCCGTGGTCCGACCGGTGTCGCCGAGCCTGTGGGCCTCGGCGGCATCGGCCAACGGGAAGGTACCGGCGATCGTGGCGCTCAGCTTCCCCGCGTCCACCAGCGCCGCGATCGCCTCCATCCCGCTGTGCGAGGCATCCACCAGCATCCGCAGCGACCGGACACCGAGCCGCTCGGCCTCCTCGTGGAACTCCCGCGAACCCACCGGCAGGATCGACACCACGAGTCCGCCCGGGCGCAGCACGCGCAGCGAACGCGTCGAGGTGTCCCCGCCGATCGTGTCCAGGACGACGTCCACGTCCTTCACGGCCTCGGCGAAGTCCGTCTCCCGGTAGTCGATCGTCTCGTCGACACCGATCCCGCGCAGGAACTCGTGCTTGACCGCGCTCGCCGTGCCGATCACATACGCGCCCCGCGCCTTGGCGATCTGCACGGCCACATGCCCGACGCCGCCGGCCGCCGCATGGATCAGCACCCGCTGCCCGGGCTGTACGTCCGCGTACTCGACCAGCGCCTGCCAGGCCGTCAGCGACACCAGCGGCAGGGCGCCCGCCCGGACGTGGTCGATGGCGGCAGGCTTGTGCGCGAACCAGCGCGCCGGCCCGGTGACGTACTCGGCGTGCGAGCCGTGGCCGTACGGGTACGACAGCATGCCGAAGACCTCGTCGCCGGGCTGGAAGCGGGCGACGCCGACGCCGACCGCCTCGACCGTGCCGGAGACGTCCCAGCCCAGGACGAAGGGCGGCTCGCCCAGGAACCCGCCGGTCGCGCGGTGCTTCCAGTCGGTCGGGTTGACGCCGGCGGCACGCACCCGGACCAGCACCTCGTTCGTCCGCGGCTCGGGGCGCGGCAGCTCTACCTGCTTGAGGACCTCGGGACCGCCGAGAACGTCCTGGCTGATGGCTCGCATCGTGTTCACAGTGCTCATGGTGAACCAGCCTGCCGGGGTCGGCCGCATCGGGAAATGGCACGATTGCCAACCTTCGATAGAATCATGCCATGCGTGGTGAACGAGATGTGCACCGGGTCGTCGTACTGGCCCTGGACGGCGTGTACCCCTTCGAGCTGGGCATGCCCAGCCGGATCTTCGGCGCGGCGGACGGCCGCTACGAGGTGCTGACGTGCAGCGTCGACGGCCAACCGGTCCGCACCAGCGCCGACTTCACGATCGGTGTCGAGCACGGACCCGAGATCATGGAGACGGCCGACACGGTGGTCGTCGCCTCCGTGACGCCCGCGCACATCCCCACCGAACTGCCCCCGGAGCTCGCCGCCGCCCTCGCCCGCATCCGCCCGGACGCCCGCGTCGTCTCCATCTGCACCGCCGCCTTCGTCCTCGCCGCGGCGGGCCTGCTCGACGGCCGGAAGGCCACCACGCACTGGCAGGTCGCCGACGCCTTCCGGCGCCGCTACCCGCACATCGACCTCGACCCGGACGTCCTCTTCGTCGACGACGGCCGCATCCTCACCTCGGCCGGCGCCGCCTCCGGCGTCGACATCTGCCTGCACCTCGTCCGCACCGACCACGGCAGCGAGCTCGCCAACGCGGTGGCCCGCCGCTGTGTCGTACCGCCCTTCCGGGACGGCGGCCAGGCCCAGTACATCGAGCAGCCGGTCCCCGAGAGCGGCGCCGCCGGAACGGCCGCCACGCGCGCGTGGGCCCTGGAGCGCCTCGACGACCCCCTCTCCCTGGCCGACCTCGCAGGGCACGCCCGGATGAGCCTGCGCACCTTCGTCCGTCGCTTCAACGACGAGGTCGGCATGAGCCCCGGCCGCTGGATCGTCCAGCAGCGCGTCGCCCGCGCCCGGCATCTCCTGGAGTCCAGCGACCTCTCCGTCGACCAGATCGCCGGCCATGTCGGCTTCGCCACGGGTGCCTCCCTGCGCCAGCACCTGCATGCGGCGATCGGGGTCTCGCCACAGACCTACCGGCGCACCTTCCGGACAGCGGCCCGCTAGGGGCCTGTTGCGAGAGTCCCGCCTGCCCCGCGACGCCCGGCACGCGCTCTCGACGCACCCGGCACAAGCCCAAGTACGTCCAGTACGAGGGCCTGCACCCGGCACGCCGAGAGCACGCACCGGACGCCGCAGGCACCCGCCCTACGGGCGGACGACGGGACTTTCGCAACAGGCCCTGGCCCCGAACGTTTCGCGCCGCCGGTGCGTCGGAGGACCGGAAGCAGCGAGCGGAACAGGGGTGGAGGATGCGCGCAAAACTCGCGGTGACGACGGCGCTGGTCGCCTCGGCGGCGGTGGCGTGCGGCACGCGGCAGGCCCAGGACCTGGTCGTCGCCGGCAGCCCGCCCGCGGCGGCCTACAGCGGCCCGCTGTACGTCCCCACGAAGAACCTCGACGAGCACAGCACCCGGGCCACCCGCATCGAGTCCGGTGCCGCCGGCCGGGCGCTGGAGTGCGACGGGGAGATCTACTCGGGCGGCCGGAGCGACCCGTGGAGCCGGGGCGACGGAGGCGCGACCCCCGAGGAGGGGCTCCAGGCGTACTTCGACATCGAGCAGCCCGACGTGCCCCACTACGGCTATCGCGTCGAGCGTCGGGAAGCCGACCGCGTCCTGTACTCCTTCGACGTGGACGGCAGGACCAAGGTCGCCGTCATCGTGGCCAGGGACCAGAAGAACAGGCCGGGTTGGGGACCGGAGACCAGCGCGTCCTGCGACCCTTCCGAACTCCCGGCGAGCTTCACCGACACACAGCGGTACGAGATCTGGACCGGCCAGGACGGCAAGCGGGTGCCGATCACCAAGCTGACCAGCAGTGTCGGCCCGGAGCACTGCGGCTGGCAGAGTGCGCACTTCCTGACGCTGGGGGAGGACAAGCTGTACGCCCGGGATCCCGACGGAGTCCTGGCCGACGCGCTCCTCGCCCCGTACGACGGTGACGTCCGGATGCCCGCCGACGCCCACGACACCGGATACCGCTACAAGGACTGGCGGCTGTGGCTGACGAGCGACACCTCGAAGGCCTACGTCCGCACACCCCACGGCGTGGAGGTCTGGCCGCGCGTGAAGGACGGCATCGGCTGCCGGTGAACGGCCGTCACCGGCTTGCGTGCAGGGCGACCAGCAACTGCCAGACCTCGTCGGCGATGTGGGTCGCGTCGCCCTCCAGCAGCCCGTGCAGCCAGTCGGCCAGCACCCCGCCGAAGGTGGCGGCCACCGCCGAGGCCACCAGCGGGGCGTCCGCCGCGCCCGCGCGCTGACGCTCGCGGAGGCTGTACGCGCGCAGGTCCCGGTGCAGGACCCGGCCGAGGGGCCCGCCGCCGCCCGGGGTCAGCAGTGCGCGGTACAGGCCGGAGTGCGGGGCGAGCGAGGCGAAGAACTCGGCCAGCGCGGGCGGGGCGTGCACCGGGTCGGGCCGGCCCGACCAGGAGTGCAGCGCCTCCACGGCCTCCCGTACGACGTCCGCGCACGCGTCGACCGCCAGCGCCTCCAGGCCGTCGTAGTGGACGTAGAACGTGGCCCGCCCGACCCCCGCCCGCCGCACCAGCGCCGCCACGCCCACCTCCGCGAGCGGCCGCTCGGCGCACTCCGCGAGCAGCGCCTCCCGCAACCGCGCCCGGGTGCGTGCGGCCCTGGGGTCCTCCGGTGCGGGACGGGTCACTGCGCGATCAGGACGGCGGCCAGGGCGAGCGCGCCGGGCAGGGCCTGGGCGAAGAGGATGCGGCGGTTGGCGGTGGCGGCGCCGTAGACGCCCGCGACCACGACACAGGAGAGGAAGAACACCTGGGCACGGTAGCCCGTCGGGTCCGCCGCGATCAGCCCCCAGACCAGACCGGCCGCCAGAAACCCGTTGTAGAGCCCCTGGTTGGCGGCCATGGGAGCGGTCGCCCGCGCCATCTCCGGGTCGAAGCCGTGCAGCGCCTTCCCGGGCTTCTTCTGCCACAGGAACATCTCCATCACGAGGATGTACGCGTGCAGGACGGCCACCAGGCCGACCAGAACATTCGCGACCGCTTCCATGCCGAGCTCCATTTCATAGACAGGTGTCCACTATAGCTGGACAGCTGTCCATGAAGTGCCACCGCGTACGCGACGGTCGGCCGACCGTCGCCGAACCCCGGCACAACTCCATTGCGTGCAGGGCGAGTTGCATTTCGAACGGGGTCACCGGATCGTGCAGTCGGCGGCCGAACAGGTCGTGGTTGTGCGGTTTTGGTGGCAGCGTGTTGACCGGACCGTCCCCGTCGTCGTGCGTGACTTGTCACTGGCGGACAGGCGTAGACATTCCGGTTGTCGGCGAGTGACAAGGCGTCAGCCCTGGCTGAGAGTGACGGAATCCTCACTTTCGCCTGTCGGTCGAGGTTGATCCTTTCCGCCTCAAACCCGATAAGCTCCCGTTCGGCGCCGCGAGTTGAATCGATCGCGATCGGTCGTCTCGTCGTGCGTCCGCATCATTGCGCTCCCCCCCTTGCACACTCCCCCTGTTCGATCGTGTTGCTTGTAAGGATGCAGATGGAACTCGCCACCCCGCCGCCGGCGGCGCGGGCCCCTGTCGCCTGGTACAGCTGGTGGTTGATGCCGCTGGCCTTAGGAGGCGGGACGGTTGCCGCCACGTTCATGAGCTCCGACCGAATAGCCGCTGGTGTCGCGGGCGTCGCGGCAACGGCCGCGAGCGCCGTCTGCGTACGGCTGCTGATCCGCACCCGCACCCAGCTGAGCCGCTCCGAGGGTTCCTTCCGCACGACGCAGGCCGAGCACTCGCAGCAGTGGCAGCAGCATGTGGCGGGACTGGAACGGAAGTTCACCGCCGAGCGCGCCTCCCTGGAGGCTCAGCTCACCGAGCACTCCGGTGCCTACGAGGCGCAGATGGCGGAACAGAGTGCGACGTACGAGGCCCAACTGGCCGAGCAGGCACGCTCCTTCGAGGAGCGAATCGCCGCCCAGGTGAAGTCGTACGAGGCCCAGCTCGCCGACCAGGCCGAGGTCTGGCAGGAGCAGCTCGCGCACCAGCATGACGCGGTGGCCCGGCTCGCGAACGAGCAGCTGCCCGACGCGCTGAAGCAGCTGCGCGCCGGTGACGCCATCGACGACCTGCTGCCCGAGGTGGGCCAGTGCGCCAAGGTCAGCGCCGACCTGCAGGCCGAACTGCGCAAGGTGCTCAGGACCGCGCTGATCGGTGTGGAGGAGGAGTTCAACCGGTCGACCTCCGCCGAACAGGCCGTCATCAGCATCGGCAACCGTATCCACGTGCTGACCAGCAAGCTCCGCGGCCGTCTGCACGAGATGCAGGGCGAGCACGGCCGGCTGCCCGCCGTGGCGCGCGGTCTGATGGAGCTGGACCAGGAGCTGGGCCCCGCCGACTCGCTCGCCGCGAGCATCGGCGTGCTCGGCGGCTCGGACCGGCCGGGACGGCAGTGGCAGGAACCGCAGCGTCTGCTCAGCGTGGTGCGCGGCGGCGTGGGCCGGATCAAGGACTTCCACCGCGTCGAGATCCGCCACCTGCCCGAACTCGGCGTCGACGGTGGTCTGGTGGACCACCTGACGCTGATCTTCGCGCAGCTGCTGGACAACGCGGCCCGCTACTCGCCGCCCAGCGAGCCCGTGCTCGTCTCCGGCAAGGAGGTGCCCAACGGCGTCGGCATCGAGATCCAGGACTCCGGCAAGGGCCTGAGTGACGAGAAGAAGCGCGACGCCGAGGACGCCCTGACCGGCGCCGCGACCGGACCGGGCATCGGCGGCATCTCCGAGGACGCCAACATCGGCCTGCGCGTCGTCGGCGCCCTCGCCCGCCGCTACGGCATTCGCGTCACCTTCGCGGACTCGCCCTGGCTCGGCACTTCGGTGGTTGTGGTGGTTCCGCACAAGTACTTCAGCCCGCTGCCCGCCGCCGCCTCGGCCTCCGCCGCGACCCCGGCGGTGCAGCCCGCCGAGCCCGCCCCGGTGCGCACGGTGGCCGCCGCCGAACGGGTGGCCGAGCCCGGCGAGGCAGTGGACACCACGCCCGGCGGACTGCCCCGGCGCCGCAGCAGACGGAACGAGACGGTGCGGCACGAGCCGGCCGAACGCCCGGAGCGGACCGAGGAGTCGAGCGTCGCCGCCGTCCCACCGGACGCTTCGTTCGCCGGTCTGGCCGCCTTCGCCACGGCCGGCCGGGAGGTCGGTGAGGAGTCCACCGAGGAGGAGACCGCACCTGCCGGACGCGGATCCGCCGAGCACCACAATGAAGAGAGCGACTAGTCCCATGACGCAACAGGGAACCGACGTGAGCTGGGCGCTCCGTGATCTGGTGGAGTCCATCCCGGAGATCCGATTCGCCCTCGTGGCCTCCAGCGACGGCAAGGCCATCACCTCCTTTGGTGCCGAAGATCCCGACGACGTCGACCGGTTCGCGGCCGTGGTGGCCGGGCTGCAGGCGCTGGCCCAGCCGGTAGCCGAGCAGTTCCCCAAGTACGCGGGGCAGCTCAGGCTGGCGATGATCGAGGTCGACGGCGGACACCTCTTCGTCGTACGGGCCGGTGTGGAGACCTATCTCGGTGTGCTGGCCCGGGAAGGCCTCGACCAGGGGCTGCTCGGACACCAGATGAGGGATCTGGCCCGCAGGATGGGCGAGCTCCTCGGCACCACTCCGCGCCAGGAGGAGCACTCTGGATGAGTGCTCCCCGCCGGCCCACGGACCCGTCCGGTCTCGAGCGCTACTACGTCCTCACCGGGGGGCGCAGCGGACCGGGCGGTTCGGCGTCGAGTCTCGACGTGGCGACCCTCATCGTCTCCATGACCGCCCCCGTACCGGGCCTGCAGCACGAGCACGAGGACATCCTCCGGCGCTGCCGCGATCCGCTGTCGGTGGCCGAACTCGGTGCCCACCTCGGATTGCCCTTCAACATTCTTGCGGTGCTGCTGGCGGATCTGCTCGAGGCAGGCCGCGTCGAAGCCCGTGACCCCATCCCGGCGCACGGCGCCGGCCGCGGGCCCGACCTCGCGCTCCTTGAGGAGGTACTCAGTGGACTTGAACGGCTTTGACCATCCCGGCCGCCCCGGCGGGGGCGGCACCCGCTCGGTGAAGGTGATGATCGCCGGCGGCTTCGGCACCGGGAAGACCACCATGGTCCGCTCGGTCAGCGACATCAAGCCGCTGACCACCGAGGAGACGCTCACCCAGGCCAGCGCCGACGTCGACCACCTCATCGGCGTCGCGGACAAGACGGAGACCACCGTCAGCCTGGACTTCGGCAAGATCGGCCTCAATGACAGCCTGATGCTGTACCTCTTCGGTACGCCGGGGCAGGAACGGTTCTGGTTCCTGTGGAACGGCCTGTTCAAGGGCGCGCTCGGCGCGGTCGTCCTGGTCGACACCCGGCGCCTTGCCTCCAGCTTCCGTGCCATCGAGGAGATGGAGCGGCAGAACGTCCCGTTCGTCGTCGCGCTGAATGTGTTCCCCGACTCCGAGGACTACCCGGTCGAGGAGATCCGCGACGCCCTCGACATCCCCGAGAACATCCCGGTCGTGGCCTGCGACGCCCGCGACCGGGCCTCCAGCCGTGACGTGCTCGTCGCGCTGATACGTCACTTGAAGGATCGCTCCCCCGTCGCACTGGAGCCCCGATGAACGACCAGACTTTAAACGGTCCCGACGCGCCCCGCGGGTGCCCCGTCGCGCACGGCGGGGCAGAACTCACGCGGTTGTACGGCCCGGACGCGGCCACTGACCCGCAGGCCATCTACGAGCGGCTGCGCAAGGAGCACGGCTCCGTCGCACCGGTGCTGCTGGAGGGCGACGTTCCGGCCTGGCTGGTGCTGGGTTACCGAGACAGCCGGCGGGTGCTCGACAATCCCAGCCAGTTCCCCCGGGACGCGCGGACCTGGCGGGACTGGCGGGAAGGACGGATCGCGGAGACCTCTGCGCTGATTCCGATGCTCGCCTGGCGTCCTGACTGTGTGTCCCAGGACGGCGAGCCGCACCGCAGGCTGCGCGGCGCCGTCAGCGATGTGCTGCAGGCCGCTGTCGGCCGCGGTATCCGGCGCCACGCCACGCACTTCGCCAACAAGCAGATCGACGGGTTCGCGGCCGACGGCCGCGCCGATCTGGTGGCGGACTACGCCGACTATGTGCCGATGCTCGTGATGAGCCGCGTGCTGGGGCTCGCCGAGGCACAGGGGCGCCGGCTGGTCGAGGCCTGCGCGGGGGTGCTCAGGGGCGGCGCGGAAGCCCTGGTGCACGACGGCGTGATCAGGGAGATCCTTCGTGAACTCGTCGCGCGCAGACAGTCCGAACCCGGCTCCGACCTCGCCAGCGACCTGCTGGGGCATCACGCGGCTCTCGACCACGACGAGGTCGTCGACCACCTGCGCATGGTGATGATCGCCGCGGCCGTCACGACCAACCTGCTGGCCCGGGTGCTGCGGCTGGTCCTGACCGACACCTCCCGGCTCTCCGGGCTGATCGGCGGTCAGCTGAACATCTCGGCGGTGATGGAGGAAGCCATGTGGAACTCTCCGCCGCTGACCGTCCTGCCGGGGCGCTTCGCCGCCGGCGACGTCGAACTGGGCGGGCACCGCATCGAGGGGGGCGACCTGCTCGTTCTCGGTCTGGCCCCGGGCAACCTCGACCCCGAGGTCCGGCCCGACCCGGGTGTCTCGGTCGAGGGCAACAAGGCGCACCTGGCATTCGGTTCGGGCCCTCATGAGTGCCCCGGGCAGAGCATGGGGCAGTCCATGATCGAGATCGCGGTGGACGTCCTGCTGCACCGGCTGCCGGGCCTGCGGCTGGCCGTGTCGGCGGATGAGCTCACGTCGACCGCCTCCACCTGGGAGTCCCGGCTGGACAGGCTGCCGGTCGAGTTCCCGGTGTGAGCGCGCTGCTGCCCGGCCGGTTTCCGGCCGGGCAGCAGCGTCGTCCCGCGCATACGGCGGCCGGCCGGTCGTTCCTCAGCCGTCGAGCCAGTCGCCCGTGACGCTCGTGGGACGGTGTCCCGTGGCGTTCCAGATGAAATGCGGGTGGGCGCAGCCGAACATGTAGGCGAGCAGTGCGGTGTCCTCCCTCCCGGTCTGCGGGTCGAACATGGTGTAGAAGTACTCGGATCCGACTGCGCCGGCGTCCTGTTGGACCTGACGAGCGCGGTCCGGGGACGGTGCCGCCATGGATGCCTCCACGGCGGCGAGGTAGGTGCGGCGCAGGATCTCCCATGTCCTGTCGATGTTGCCCTGCCAGGGACCGTGCAGTGCTTCGAAGGCATGGAGCTCGCCGTCGAAGAGGGCCCAGATCCGGGGGAATTGGGCTCGGCAGAGTGCGGACAGCTCGGCGGTCCGGGTGCTCAGTGCGGGTGCGGTGGGCCGCGGGGCGATGGTGAGGTCGGTGCCGTGGGTGAGGATGCCGGTGCATGCGTTGGGCTGCAGGTCGCAGAGCGGGCAGTCCTCGGCCGGTAGGAGGTCCTGGGTGATGCCGTCGAACCACAGGGCGTGGCGGCCCGTGAGCCCCATCCAGACGATGGTGCTGGGCATCAGCCAGGTGTTCCACATCGAGGAATGTGCCTCGGGCGTGCAGCCGTACTTGATCAGGGCGATGGTGCAGGCGGCGTAGAGGGCCTTGGTGTGGGTGGGTATGTCGGCGAGCCAGAAGTTGCTGATCTCGCCGGTGAGCGAGTCGACTCGCACGTCGGCCATGTCGTCGATTGCGCGGCACAGCAGCAGGGAGGCCAGGTGCTCCTCCTGCCAGAGTTCGGTGTCGGGCGAGACGTGCCAGAACAGGCAGTCCAGCATCTGCAGGACTGAGTAGGTGCTCTGGCTGAGCGGGTTGGTCTGGGGCAGCGTGACGCTGCCCGCGTGGTGTTGTTGGAGCCAGTACTCGTCGGCGGAACGCTTGTGGGCTGCGTAGAGTCCGCAGACCAGGGCCCGTGCGCTGTTGGTGCTGAAACTCTCGGCCAGGCGGCCTTCTACGAGTTGGGTGACCTGTGCGGTGTCGATGGTGTCGATCACGCGCTTGTATTCGTGGAAGACGAGGATGTCGTCCTCGAACTGGTGGCGGAGGCCGAGGTCTCGTTCGTGGTCGTTCAGCCACCGCGCATAGGACCAACCGGCGGTCAGGACGCTGTCGAGTTCCTCGCGGTACGGCCAGGTCTTGACCGTGAGGGGACGACCGGCGCTCTGCCGCCAGCCGTAGTCGTCCAGCGTGCGCGCAGGGGGCGTGGGCAGGAGACGGCACAGCGGGCAAGTGCAGGCGGGTGTCCGCTCCCCTGCGCGCGGCGGGGCGAGTGCCCGGGTCCGCCAGGCCCCTTCGAGCATCGTGCAGGTCAGTCGGCAGATCTCGATATCGGTGCTGACCTGGGGGAAGGCCGCTTCGATCATGCGCAGGCCGGTGTCGAGCCGTTTCAACCTGGCGTAGCCCTCCTCGTCGGGCGGGAGGAACGCGGGCTGCGCCAGGTGGAGGGCTCCCTCCACACGCAGCGTGGTGCCGGAGTGAGGGGAGCCCAGTGCGTCCAGCCGCTGCCGAGCGGCGTTCTGGGACCTCCGGTACGGCTCCGTGCTCCCTTGGACGCGTTTCACCATGAGGCGGGCCAGGGTGTTCCCCGCCTCCGTGGGCTGGAGCTGGGCGCTCGGCTGCGCCGGGAGCGGGTTGTCGGCGGACGTCGCCGGAACAGCACCTGCGATTCTGAATTTCACACCGGTCTCCCTACAAGCTGTGGTCATGACAACGGAATCGATCGACCGCGGCTGTGGGCCGGTCGTGTCGGGGGATCTTCTGTACCTTCGCCTGCCGGGGGGAGGACGAGCGTGACGTCCTGAGGCATGCGCTTCCTTTCGGGAGACGAACCGCAGGGTCCCTCCGGCCCTGCGAAACAGGCGGCCGTCGAGACGGCCCCCGCGCACTCGAACTGGGCTTTGGGGGTCGAAAGTTGAACCGAGAAGCGGTACGAGGCTGCCCAGAGCGTAAATGATCTACACCGTGACCTGGTCGTGATCTGGGTTACTGCACATGCCGCTTGAGCTGCGTATACTCGCGCGCCCGCCGCCTGTGTCAGGGGTCTCCGTGGGCGCACAGAGCACCGGCGTGTCGCCGCGTCCGGTGCGTGATACACGAGATGACGTCGCGCCAGGTAGGGTCGCGTGTCGCGCGGTTCGCACCGCCAACGTCCGCTGGCGACAGGCCTGTTGATACGGCGTCCATCCGGAGGCTGCCCGACGATGACCCCACCGCTCGCACGTACGCCCGAACAGCGCAGGCGGGACACCCTGCACCGTCTCGAGCACGACGTCGACGCCTGGGTCGCCAGCGCCGACGGCGACGGGGGAGCGCCGTACCTCGTGCCGCTGTCGTTCCGCTGGGACGGCGAGACGCTGCTGCCGGCCACGCCGGCCGCGAGCCCCACGGGACGCAGTCCGAGGACGACCGGCAGGACGCGTCTGGGCATCGGCGAGACCCGTGACGTCGTACTCGTCGAGGGCGCCGTCGACGCCCTCGCCCCCGCCGAACTGTCGGGCGAGGAGGGCGACCTCTTCGCGGCCCGCACCGGGTTCGACCCGCGTCAACTGGCCACGCCCTACCTGTACTTCAGGGTGCGGCCGCGCCGGATCCAGGCCTGGCGGGAGGCCGACGAGCTCGACGGGCGGGAGCTGATGCGGGACGGGAAGTGGCTGGTCGCCGACTGAATCGGCCGGACGGGGATATCCGTGAGGTACAGGGCGGCGGGGTACAAGCCCCGCGCCCCGGACCGTTCGGAGGAGACATGCCGCTCGTTGAAGCGGGCTTCTTGGTGCTCGACTGCGCCGAGCCCGAGAAGCTCGCCGTGTTCTACAAGGAGCTGTTGGAGGCCGAGGAGACGGACGCGACCGCCAACCGCGTGGAGATCAGGGGCGCCGAGGGCACCCGCCTGGCCTTCCGCCGCGACGTGAACGCGACCCCACCGAGCTGGCCACGCCCCGAGAACTCCCTCCAGGTCCACCTGGACTTCGTCGTGGCGGACCTGGACGCGGTGGAGCGCAAGGTGGTGGAGCTCGGCGGACGCCCGCTGGAGACGAAGGACGCGTCCGGCCCGTTCGAACAGCGCGGCTACGCCGACCCGGCCGGCCACTCCTTCACTCTGCGCCGCACCACACCGACGGCACCCAAACAGGGCTGAGCCCCAGGGGGTGTCCGGCGGATCGGCTCGGCGTCCGGGGCACAACTGCCCGGCAGCCGGCCCGATTCGCCGGACACCCCCTGGCCGTCAGTCCCGGCCCTCCGGATCGGAGGTCGGCCAGACGCCCGTCGAGCGCTCGATGGCCTTCGCGCCGCCGCGGTCCACCGCGCTGCGCACGACGGCGAAGATGGCGCCCTGGACCGCGGCGGCCAGCAGGATCTCTCCCCAGCCGCGGTCCCGGTCCAGCGCGTCGGGCGCGTCCTCCTCGTGCCGGATCGCCATCCATGTCCTGCGGAAGGCGATCCCCGCGACGGCCCCGCTCAGCCAGCCCATCGCGAACCCCAACGGCTTGTAGGCGAGGGGCAGTTTCAGCTTCTTCTTCTTGGTCTTGGCCATGTGGCCTCCTCGGTCGCACAGTCCAGTCGCTCAGTCGGTCGATCAGGGGCGCCCCCGCGCCGGGACCTCCTCACCCGCCGGCACCGGGCCGGGCGCCGTCCCGTCGCCGAACGGCCGCCCGCCCAGCTCCTCGCGGTGATGAGGCGCGAGCCAGCCGGACAGGTCCGGCCCGAGCGGCACGATACGGGTCGGGTTGATGCCGGTGTGGACCTGGTAGTAGTGCCGTTTGATGTGGTCGAAGTCGACGGTGTCACCGAAGCCGGGCGTCTGGTAGAGATCGCGGGCGTACGCCCACAGCACCGGGTTCTCCGCCAGCTTCCACCGGTTGCACTTGAAGTGGCCGTGGTAGACGGCGTCGAAGCGCACCAGCGTGGTGAACAGCCGGACATCCGCCTCGGTGATCGTGTCACCGACGAGATAGCGCTGCCGCTCCAGCCGCGGAACGAGCAGTTCCAGCCGCCGGAAGACCCCGGCGCACGCGGCCTCGTACTCCTCCTGGTCCGTGGCGAAGCCCGCCCGGTACACACCGTTGTTGACGTCCTCGTAGACGTCCGCCATCACCGTGTCGATCTCGTCGCGCAGGGCGTGCGGGTACAGGTCGGGCGCCCCCTCGCGATGCAGGGCGGTCCACTCGGTGGCGAGGTCGAGGGTGAGCCGCTGGTAGTCGTTGGTGACCAGCTCCCCGCTGGGTATGTCGACGATCGCGGGCACACTCACCCCGCCCGGGTAGTCGGTCTCCCGCCTGTCGTAGGCCTCGCCGAGGTAGCGGATGCCGAGGACCGGGTCGCGGTCGTCCGGGTCGAGGGTGAAGCGCCAGCTGCGGTCGTCCTGGATCGGGTCGGCGATCGCCATCGACAGCGCGTCCTCCAGGCCCAGCAGCCGCCGCGAGATCACTGCCCGGCTCGCCCATGGACAGGCACGGCTCACCACCAGCCGGTATCGGCCCGCCTCCACCGGCCAGCCGTCCCGCCCGTCCCTGGTGATCCGGTCCGTGAAGTGGCTCTTGGACCGCTTGAACGCCTTCCTGCCGTACGTGTCGTTTCCCCCGCCGCCCATGGTTCCTCCCTGCGATGCGTGTGCCCTGACAACCGCGTTCCCCGAATTCCGTACCCCGCACGGTGTGAGCCGACCGGTGAGGGGCAGTCGGCGAGGGTGAGCGGGACATCCTCGGAGACAACCTCGGACAAGAAGGCCGACCGGCGGACACGCGTCACTGTGCTGGTGGCGCTCGTGGCGAATCTGGTCATCGCGGCGGCCAAGGCCGTCGGCGGACTGGTCGCGGGGTCACCGGCCCTGCTGTCGGAGGCGGCGCACTCCGTGGCGGACAGCATGAACGAGGTGTTCCTGCTGGCCGCCCTGCGCCGCAGCCGCCGCCCGGCCGACCAGCGGCACCCCTTCGGCTACGGCAAGGAACGCTTCTTCTGGTCCCTCCTCGCGGCCGTGGGCATCTTCGTCATGGGCGGCTGCTTCTCCTTCTTCCAGGGCTTCGAGGCCCTGCGGAACGGCGCCGAGGAGAAGACCAGCGGCTATGTGGTCGGCCTGATCGTGCTCGGCGTGGCCTTCGTCGCCGAGGGCGTCTCGCTGCTGCGGGCCCTGCACCAGGTGCGCAGGCAGGGCGGCCTGCGCGACCCGGCGCTGCGCACGGTGGTCGCCGAGGACGGCACGGCGGTGCTCGGCGTGACCCTGGCCGCCGTCGGCATGGCCCTGCACATGGTCACCGGCCAGGTGGTGTACGAGGCGTCGGCCTCGATCGCGATCGGAGCGCTGCTCGTCTTCATCGCCTATCACCTGGGCAGCGAGGCCCGCGACCAGCTCATCGGCGAGGCGGCCGACCCGGCGGCGGCCGACCGGATCCAGGCCCTGCTGGAGGAGCAGCCCGAGATCGACAGCGTGGAGGCGCTGTTCACCATGAAGACGGGCCTTGACCAGGCCCTGGTGGCAGCCCGTGTCGACCTGGTGCCGGGCCTGGACAGCGAGCGGGTCGAGGAGGTCGCCGACCGGATCAAGCGGGCCGTCTCGAATGCCGTCTCCGAGGCGGATCAGATCTTCCTCGACATCACCGACCGGCCCGCGCGTGAGGCACGAGAAAGCCCCGCCGCGACGGGGGAGCGCGGCGGGGCCTGACGCACGCGTGCCCGGGCCGATCGGGTTCATGCGTACCTGAACGAAGATTTTTTCCGA